>NZ_FOWB01000023.1:0-26664 GCF_900115355.1 Pseudobutyrivibrio sp. JW11
ACTATATCCATAGTTTCCATACAATCCATAGTTGTTATACAGAATTATCTCAAATCCGAACAAATGGAACGAGGTACTCATGATTTACCGTTTACCATGCGTCTACTAAAGCCATTACAAACATCGCTTTTCCGTTATTAATATCTTGGATTTCATCAACAACTAAACACTTCCATGTCCCAACTACTTCTGGATTTTTTTCTATCATTTTAGCTGCTTTGATTAGACCATCCTCATAATTTAATTGAGAAAAACTAGTATTTATTTCTTCCCAATCAAAGCCTTCTTCATCTATGTATTCATTTCCCATTTTTAATAACCACCAGGCCAATGAATGGTATGTTCGCACAAATGTGTTTCTAAGTGCATTGTTACCATTTTCATTAGCAAGCTGATTAAGCCTTATTTTAACCTCATCAACAACTGCATTGGTAAAACTAATAACCACAATATCATCAGCGTCGATTCCATTAGAAACAAGATAATCTAGTCTTCTGATTAATGAATATGTTTTTCCTGTTCCAGGTCCTGCATTGACCACAAAACTCTTATTTATATCTCCGTTAATGACATAATCTTGCTCAACTGGAGTAAATGTTCTACCAATTGTTGTACTCTCTTTGTCAGCTTGAACTGTTTTTTCTGATACCTTGACCTTCGCTTTTTTAGTAAAAGTCTCTGGTTGTTGAACCATCCACTCTTCCAAGAGAAGTGGTCGGCCAATCTCTTCAACCGTATATCCGCTTAATCTATCAGCCCAATACTTTGCTCTTTGTTCGTTAATTCTTACAATTGTGTTAGCTCGATATAGATTAACAAGTTTTTTATTTGCCTCTTGATAACCATTTTCCGCTGATTGTTCAAGCCAACTAAGGGCTTTAGTGATATCCTTGTCAATTATATCCCCGTACAGATAATGTAATCCTAAATCATATTGAGCTTGTATATTTCCATTTTCTGCTGCCTTTACGCACCATAAAAAGGCAGATTTGTAATCTGCCTTTTTGTAATAAATTGAATAAAGTAAATATTGTGAATTTACATCTCCATTATCTGCGCAATAAAAAATAGCATTTGTAATATCCTCACGCTTTTGAGGATTATACCAATACTTTTTTTCGCTATTTATATATTTTTTTGCTTCTTCTATACTATCCCACATATTTATCGATTAATAAGCCACTGGTTTAATTCCATTAGCACGAAGATAATAGGTAAAATCGTACTCCCAGTCCCCTCTGTGTTCTCCTCTATATATTTCACCTTCAAATCCACTCACATGCTTATCATACAAATATCTTTGTACTTCGTTCTTTGAATAGTGCGTAACTGCATAAGCGATTGACTTTTTAAAGCTCTCGGATGTGTAAAAATAAGAAGGACCTGCAGCCTTGCCTTTAAACTCTGTTATTACTATTTCGCCGAAGTCTATATATAAGATTTCTGCCTTATTATATAATTTTCCGCCAAGGACGTACTGTTTCCAAAAAGCGTAACGTCTTGGATCACCTAAGGATACTTCTAGTGTTACTAATGAACTCCACTTTTCGAATTTATCCAGCACCCCTGCCTTTTTTAGCTCTTGTTTAAAACTTTCAGCGTTATGTGTATTCAAAAAGAAACCCCGAATTTTTTGGTACAATTGATTCATTCTTAACAGGTTCGTAATACTAACCTTATCTAAAAGATTTATGACAAAAGTAATTTTGTCTTTATAAGAATATCCATCAAATACATTTACAAGAACGCTTACTAAAGTATCAGCATAGGCTTGCTCACCACATACCAAAAAGAATCTCGACAAACAATCACTATAGAGATGAGTTGTATCTATTATTCCGATTTGCACTAAGTTGTGCCTAAATTTTTCAAAGGTATCATCACTAGCTAATTGACTTGATGTTATCAATACATCAGAGCTACTTAAAATTTTATATATCGCTTCAGAGTCAATTTGCTGAGCAGCTATATACTCAATAAAACTGTTTGTCTTGCTATAAACAACACTTTGGTTTTCTTTATAACCATCATTTAAACAAGTAAAAATAAAACTCTTAAGTTTCTCATTATCATAAGAATTCTCAAAATCTTCTAAAATATCAGCAAAGTCCTCTATACTACCCTTTAGAGCAATTGTCTTGAAGATGTTTTTCAGCTCAACTTTAAATTTGTTTTGATTAATATATCTTGCTAGTTCAGTGATATCACTTTCCTTTAGTACAGTACATTTCTTCTCAACAATCTCATAGTCCCAACTAACAACCATATTAACTAATTCTTTAAGGCGCTGGTCGTTTGTCACCATTTTATATCGCTCACCCTTAATAGGATGTTCTTCCATTACCATCTCAAGAGCGCTATGTAGCTTGTTGGGATAAACTATCATGCTCACTATTACTGTTCCTCCAAAATATCAGAAATAGACTGAATCATTTCATCTTCTTTTAATCTAAACTTGAACTCTACACGTCTAGAGTCCTCTGCATTCACAGAGCCATCCTCATTTCTTATTAGCCCATAATATGAGCGCCCGTTTGCAGTAACAATTTCTCTTACTTCTTCAAGTCTATCTGGCGTAATAACTGTTGTCCCATCACCCAAACAATAATCTGCCACTTCTAAAGCTCTTTTCTGAGACAAATCTAGGTTATACATATAACCACCCTGCTCGTCGGTATGGCCTTCTATTATTATTTCTGAGATATAAGGTTTAACATCATCGCTCAAAACAACACTAAAGTATTTAGGGAAAAACTCATCTAATATAGCTTTACCTTGGCTGGACAATTCATATTCATTGAAATCAAATAAAACCGCAGAATCAAGGCTAATAGCTCCAGTATCAGGATCTATCTTCATATCCAAATCTGAATCAGCAAATTCTTCATTTAGTTTTGTAATGATATCGCCTTTTACTCCTACAATTGCATCTAACTTCTCCTGCTGCTCTTCAATCTGATCTTGATAATCTTGAATCAGTTTTTGCTTTTGCTCATAGTTACTCTTCTCATGGATAATAGTAACTACTATTATTAAAACAAAGACCAGTAACAAAGCTGCCATCATGTCTGAATAAGATTGCCAATAGTCTAATATCTTTTTTTTATTCTTTACACGCTTCATTTACTTATTTTCTTTCACTTTCATAAGAATTGAATTGATTCCATTTTGCCTCGATGTTGTGATGTAACTTATCGGCATATTCCAAATAACTATCTATATGAACTTGGATTTCCTTAAGTTTTTGCTCCATATCTCCATAAGTCTCATTTACTAAAATTGGAACCTTATCAATAGAATCATCCATTTGCTTTATTGTTCCTGAGAAGTGTCTTGTTATCTGGGCAAGCTCTGTATCAAACTCTGCAAAAGTTTCCTTTACACGAGCTTCCATATTATTATTAATATTATTAATTACCTTATAAAGTTTGTCTGTAGACTCAGATATATCAATGTCTGATTTTTGAATATATCCAAATGCTCCATTTAGGTTTTCAGCAGCATCCCCAGCAATCTTTTCTATATTCTTAATAGCATAGTTATGAATTTCATCAACTCGTCCAAAATAGTCATCTATTGCTTCTTCGAGCTTCTTATATTGCTCATCAGAGTTTTCTCCAACCATCTTTATAAACTTGTCCAATTCCTCAACTGTCTTCTTATACTCTTCTGCTATATTTTGAAGTACAGCTTCCTGTTTTGTAGAAATATCATTATTTGTCTTTAGAATATTATTTGCTGCATCTAAATTCTCTACTACTTTTTCCTGAGTAGCATGGATATCGTCAGTATATTCTTTGACAGTGTCTACAGTGTTTGCAATCTGATCATTTACCTTTGCAAGATCCACTGTAAGTAAGTTCACTTCAGTCATTACTTTTGACATTTCTTCCAAGGCTGTTTTTTGCCATTTATTAGTTTCCTCAATAATCGCTCGTAATTCTGTAAATGTATCACCAAGTGAAGTATTCATTTGAGCAATAAAAGCATCAACTATTTCACCCATTTTCTCGCTTTGTGATTTTTGCGAATTCTCGGCAAGCGCCTTTATTGAGTTGTTTAACTCAGAGCTAATCTGCAGTTGCTGTAGTAGCACATACTCTATTTTCTTTTGATATTTATCGCTAGTATCTGTATTTCCAGCTATGTAATCTTTTATAACATGTTTATTGTATACATCTACAAAAGCATTTAAGCTCCGTTCGAACATTTCCTTCTGCTTAGACAAATATTTGTTAAGCAACAAAGAGTATATTAGACCTATAATAGATGTATGGAATGCAGTTTTAATACCATTCATTAATGGAACAATTTTTGCTTCTACTTCTTCGGCATTACCTGATATATCAAAAGCATTAAGACCAATTGCTAGTCCGACAAATGTTCCTAAAATACCTAAACCTGTCATTGTAGATGGGATAACGCTTAAAAATTCATTTTCAAATGCTTTATCCATGAAGTCATAGTTAAAATATTCTTCTATATCTCCTCGATATCCTGGCTTAAGCTTTCTCGCCTCAATAACATCTTTACGATATTCATCTAGAATCGATTCAAGTTCTGAATTATCAAAACTTATACTCTTATCTAATATCTCTTCTAAGATATCATTTTCAGATATTTTTTCTCTCTCTAATATCTGACTTGTAATTGTTTCAAAAGATGTCTGATATGTTCTGCAAAATTTTATTATTTTATTCATCCAACGGAATATATAGAATAATGCACCCCAAAAAATTGCAGTTACTAAAAGATTGGTGCCACTAGGTATTTTTTGTTCGCTAAATCCCCAAAGTAATAATTGAAGAATCAGACCAATCGCAAATATCTTCCATAAACGCTTTGGATTTAAACTTTGTGTTAAATACTTACTATTCTTGTTTTCCTTATTCATTTATATCTCCTATACCTCAACACAGAAAAATAATTTCTGCTATTATTTTTTTCCATTTGAAAATGGCACATGTTGCGTTCGTTAGTATCAAGTATCTACTGTATCCATCAAGCGAAATTTTTGTTATCCATAGTTACTCTATGCTAATTAATTATTCCTCAAAACAGAATTCATTTAATTTTAGCACGGGTATATGAAATAAGTATGATAATCTAATAAAATACGCTATTCCTTCGCCTGCTATGATTCTACTCTATCACCCTGCTATTAAATATATATTCTTATTATCAAAGCAAATTTCAGTAGTTTTATCGTAAATACGAATCATATCTTCCATCTTTTGCAGAAATACACCAGTATTAGGATTACTAACCTCTGCAAAAGACTCTATAACATCGTTGCTTATCCCTAGCGCATTTGTTTTAAGCTTTCCACCTGCCTCTTGCAAAAATTCATCAACCTGACCTTCTTTAATTTTAGGTATGCTCCCAATGAATTTTCCCATTACATCACTAGCTGTGCCAAGTCCTTTTAATACATTCGTTTCAATGGAACCTTTTGACATTTTTTCTAGGAAAATTGAACACTCTCCAAATAGTTTTCTATATTCATCCGTATTTTTTCTTATCTCTTTGATGGACGCTTCAATATTTTCTTCTTTGAAATTTCCACTTAGCATTATCTCTACCAATGATGCTAACGAGAATGTATACAACGATAATCTATAGTATTTAAACTTCTTTTGTAAGTCATTAAAAGTGTTATTCACCTGTCCTTGGACAACAACAAGTTTTTTGGAATTCAATGCCTCAGCAACATTTTTCTGAGATGAAATCATATTTTTTCTTGCAGTCCTTTGAATATCAAGAACCATCTTGTGGTTGCTAGCAATATAATGCTCATTATCCCAATTATGCTTGTACTTAGTGATTATTTCATTTAACGTTATAACATCTGCTTCTATTTCAGATTCTTTTTCAATCTGAAGAAATGAAAGAATCTGTTTCTCCATATCAGCAATGTTTCCAAGTTCTTTTTCAATGGAGAATAAGGCTACAGACATCATTATCATAGCTGGATTTGCATTCAACGCTATAGTGTTTGTCGCTGAAATAGGATCTGCTGCGGCGAGCTGAGCCATTTTAGAACCTCCTTCAGCTGTTTTAAATGCTCCCCAAAAATTACCATTTTTAGCGACTTTTAGAGTATATCCAGTACCTTTATTTGCAAGCTGGTACAAGCCACTAACATTCATGGTTGTAGTCGTAGTCACAGTATTTAAGGCTGGAATCAAAGAAGAAACTCCAGCTCCAAGCGTTGATAGTTGAGCTATAGGCATAGCTATACTTCTATCCTTAGGAATAGCTTCCGTTCTGACATCAAGTAATAATTCCTCTGTCATTGCTGATATTTCATTTTTCTCCATTACTAATTCATTATTATCTACAGTCACAAGCTCTGCCATTTTTTAACACCCTCATTCCCTAATAATTATTTCTTTTGTGATAGCTCTTTAAGTCTTCTCAGAAGGCAAAGAAAAACTCCGCATTCTTCTGGACCAAGATGATACATATAATCCCAATGCGTTAATCCCCTCCAGTATGAAAAAATACCTGAACCTATTATTTCAATATCATTAATCTTCGCAACTGCTTCTTTCATTCCATCTCCGTAAGACGTCTCACATCCTAGCTTCTTACATTCTGAAACAAATTTTTCACCACAGTCCATCTGAAATCCAAGTTCTTGGCAATCTCGTCCAAACTCCTCTTCAAATTTGATATTTGAATCTGGATTTTCAAAAAATTTCTCCCAGGACTCTGCAAATAAATAAACAGCTTTCTTCCCCTCATAGTCAGGAGATGTAGAAGTATCAAACACCCATAGCCCATATACTGGAATATAACGGCGAAGCAATCTCGTCAAATCTACATCAGCTTCATTTCCATATGCATGTGAAAATACATTCCCTATAAGAGGGCCTACATTTTTCTCGCATTCTCCGTCATCATATCTAAACTCTATTTCATAAAAACCAACGTCTGTTATAAACTCTTGCACTTGAGGAAGATTAGAAAATAACGATAAAAGAAATTCAGCTTTCCACTTACCAATACCTATCTGCTTCTTTCTGCAAAAACCATCATCATTTAAGTATTGATTATAATTTCTTGCCGAGAACCAAACTCGTCCAGTTGCTGCTATCGTAAGATATTGCTCTACCTCATCATCAACATCAGGTTCGGGACCGTAACAAATATTATTAGATTTTATACGAACACTCTTTAATATCCCTGGCACTAACAATCTCCCCTATGCTAAATCAATCTCAGCATCTTCTTTTAACACAGGAATATAAACCTGCTTCAATGGAATAATGTCCTGATACTTATCATCTAACTTATCATAATAACGAAGAACCAAATCCACCAATTCAGAACCATTGATGCCTCTGATTATAGGATGCTGCTCTAAGTATGCCTTAGCATTTTGTGTATAATCAGATAATGTTACAAAAACACCATAATCTCCTTCACTCATTGCACCACGCAAGGATTGAATGGTCGATTCTTTGATGTCACCATCAATACTCTTTACCTGCACACAGATACGAGGTGGAAATTCGTCTTTGTAGGCAACAATGTCAATGCCACTATCTCCACCTTGCTTAGAAACCCTAGTTCTATAGCCCATTGCATTCAAAAGATTGGCTACAAAGTGTTCAAAATCATAGCCCTTAAGCTTCTTGCTAAGTTCCTTTAAAACAAAATCTTTCGTAATCTCCTGAATATCGTCAGCAGTTGCACCTATTGACTCATCAATAGTTGTATCAAGCAAAGCTTTTTTACCTTCCAATGCAGCTAAGAATTCATCTGCATAATTCTTGACCTGGAAGAAAGTTAAAGCTGAACCAACCTCATACAAAGCACCCTGAGAAAAATCAGTACGTGGAAAGCTCTTCAGCCATTTTACCTTACGTCTATTGGTGTACTGTACTTCTGACTTTTCGTAATAATAATCACTTTCAATTATTCCAATATTAATCTTACGATCAACTTTGGATGGATATACTACATAATCACCTACCTGAACCTCATAAGCAAATCGATATAACATACCTACACAAGTGGAAACAGAGCCTGTTGTCGCATCTGGATAAACTTTTGCATATGTCTGTTTAATAGTATCTCTACTATCTCCAGCTAGTTTTATGTCACCAATTTCTTCCCAACCAATACCAATAATTCCTTTTGGAACAAATAAGTCGTCTCTTAATGTATGGATTCCCCATACTACTTTTCCTTCTACCATTATATTCTCCTTAAGATTCCTTCTTTTAAATAAGCATTCTACAATAATGCTCTCCTAACCTGTTTAATTCGTTTAAAACAAAACTATCATCAAGTTCTAAATAATGATATGTATGACCTACAAGTGATATTAATGAAGCTGTTGCAAGAAACAAAGCATGCTCATGTCCTGTATCACGTATCCTCATATCAACACCAACTACTTTTGATCCAATATTCATTCTATTACCAAAAGCTGATGGATGCATAGCGATACAAGCCATCTTATATTCCATATGCATGTTATTAAAAAGACCACGATGAGAATCTTCTCTATTGGTAATTACATCAGACAGTTCTTTAAAACTATTCTTCCCACTCCACCAGTATTGCTTAAACGAACTTCCATACTTCTCTTGGTGCTCTTTGATTAGTCTATCAGTATTTTCCATATCATCTATTATACTAAATCGTTTTGCCTGCTCATTAAGGTATTTCAATCTAGTTAACTCAGCATCTTGGAAATACCTCTTTAGTAATTCCTCACGCTCTGTTGTATCCTCGCGTTCCTCAATGAATGAACAAATAATTCTTTGTTCATAAATGTTTCTTGCAAGAATTAGCGAACCATCTGGAAAACCATTTTCGCAAAGTAGAATAATCTGTCGAGTAAGAGATATGCTTGTCGTCAAAGCTGGAACTAATAAATCTATATCATCCAAGTTCCCTAAAAGTTTTTCATTTCTGATAGCATATAGAACTTGATTTTCAACTTTGGAAATTACTTCAAATAAATCTTTTAGTAAATACTTTTCTATACTCCTCTGAATCATAACCCCCTCGCAACATCATTTAGTTACTCTACAGTTCTACACCAATATTTCGTTTCAATAATACTTCTTGTAGTTCTTTCTTTTCTTTCGTATCTAAAGGCCCAAGTTCTTCCACTATTTTTACAATAAAGATATCCGAAAAACTAATTTCTTCAGCACTTTCAAGTATTCTGATTAGCAATTTGGCCATATAATGTGGTTTTTCACTTGAAAGGTTCATTTCCTGTAATTGTAGCCAAAAAGAACTATCTATTTTCTTAGGCATTTTTCCTTTACAAACGACTTCTACAACGTCTTCAAATTGTTCTGGAAAAACTGTAACTAGATCCAATATTTCTTGATTTTCTTCTTCTTCCAATATACAAGGTTTGTTATTCTTACGATTTACAATAAAACGCTTCAACCAAGAATTCCACCATTCTAGCTTTTTTGAGGCATCCATATCTCTAAGTCTAGCATTAATTGTATTAATCAAAATAGTTCTTTTTCTAGTTGAAATACACTTATAATACTCAGGAATATATTTTAATGTTGGCTTATCAACAACATAAATCATTAGTGTTAATAATAATTCTGTGAAAGCACGCAAAGCCTCATCATCTAGCCAATCAATATGCTTTAGAGCCTTAAAATATATAGGCTCAATAATATCGACAGTATCACTATTGATTCTAGAAGAGAAGTAAACAATTCCTCCCCATGAACTAGTAAAACAGTCTTTGTTATTACTAATGAGAAGCGGTGCTAGTTTATCCAAACTCCAATCTTTGTTCCTATAACAAAAGAAATTGAAATGTCCAACCAGAATACATCTTGCAACATTCTTTTCAGTTGTTTTCAATGACAAAGCATCATTAAAACAAGCCTGGTATTGAGCAGGAATAATTCTTTCTTCATGGAATGAAACCATATAAATCCATGAAAGCAAAATATATCCTAATGCTGTATATAAAGTGGCTTCTATTATTCTTCCACCTTTTAAATCGTCGATTTCTTTTTTGTTACGTGCATTCCACAGATTTTTGGTGATTTCAAAGATTTCGCTCTCATACTTTAAAACGAAATCCCTAGCATCAGAACGTTCAACCATTTTCCACAAGTATTCAGCAATAAGAGACACATTTCCTATGCTAGTAATATTTTTATTAAATAGCCTAAGAATCCATAATGCATCATCTAAAGAATACTCACCATTCATTGAAGCATATATTCCACACTGCCATATATCTTCATTCCATATTCCATTCTTAACCAATTGCTCAAATACTTTTTTCCCCCATTCAACATTCTTTGTAATACAGGCAGAAAAAGTGTTTAATAATCCTTCACGAGAAGGGCCTTCAAATGGATTTTCATTAAATGAAACCAGCCAATTAATAGCCTTATCTATCTCTAATGAAATAAACTTTTCTTCAGAAACGGGGCTTTGATTATGACTCCACTCCACCTCTGTTGGAGACAATATCAGTTCTGGATGTTTTGATTCCTTATAACCATACTCATTTTGAAGCTGTTCTTTCAAGTTATGTGTATATTGATCTGATAAGTCCGCTCGATTCAACCAAACAATCCAATTATAAACTCGATAACTAACACTACTTTTGTCTCCTGAATCTAACTCTTTAATTGCTTGAATAAGGTCCTTCTTTTCAGCATGGCTTAATTGAGGAAAACACTTCGCTGCTAGTAAAAAAACTTGTTCCTTACATTCTGTATTATCCAGATATTCATTATTTATAATAAAAGTCACTTTTTCATTCGGTGAGAATGCACTTGTTTCTCTAAAAGCCCTTAAAGCTACCTTTCTCATCAATGCTGAATCTGAATTAAGATCATTCAAAAGAACTTGTCTTAAAAAAGCATTTTCATCTTTATGTAATCTCAATGCTGATTCTACATACATATTGGCAAGTATCTCTAATTGGTCCTCACGATAGCTATTTTTCTTGTTTTCAATATCAAGCATCGCTATTTCAATTGCAACTCCGTTATTTACGCCTTGACCAACAATGTCATATTTCTGATGTAATTCATTTATTTTTTCTTCTACAAAAAAGATAACGTCCCTTGGGAATTCAATAACTACATCTTTCTTCATCAATTCCCATGCTCTGTTTACATGGAAAAAGCCTCCAAAGAAAGAATGTTTTAGCTCCACACCATCTGGTACAAGCCATCCTTTTTGAATAAGAGTCATATCTATAACAAACAGCCTTTTCAAAAGTAGAAAAGCAGTTTTCCATTGCTTATTATTCGATGCTATCTCTATAAGCTTAACAAGCGTCCAATCATTATGAATATATTTTTCAATTAATAATATATAATTCGCAAAATAGTATGTATCAATCTCTCCATCAATGGCAATCAATCGGTGTGCTATTTCGTCCGCAAACTTTGGATTAATAGTATTCTTATGAGAAAGTATCAACTCCAATAATGATTCATCATCTCCCCCAACGAAATTATCACATAACCAGACTGCCCATATATGGCTATTATTTCCACTATTGGTGGGTGAAAAGCACTCGGAAAAAACGCCTTTTCTATCTAAATAATCCATCCATTCTTTTCCACGAATGGCCTTTGCTAATAAAGTGCTTTTTTCTTCATCTCCCAAACAATATTCTATTTCTTTATCACCAGTCATATCTCTTGGTGGATTATCTTTAATTAATTCAAACTGAGATTTCCACTCCAGTAATCCCTTTTTTGAGCCGACACCTAGTTTTTTTAGTCCATCACGCATGACAGCATAACTACGTTTTGGAAAGTAAATTGGATTTATTCCTAACAACGGCCAATCAGTCTTTTTATCATCTGTAAGAATATATCTTTTACAACTATCATTTCTTGACATTGCACGTGTTAAATATCTAAGAATTGTATCGTTATAACTATATCCTATAAATAAGACTGTATATGACTCAAATAAACGTACAAGAAAACGAGAAGCATATCCTTCTGTTAGATATGCTTTTCCAAAATCTTCATCAGTCAAAACCATATATTTAGGGTTATTAACATTACCATGTATATGAACCACCCCACTAATATCATCACCTAAAGGTAATGTAGGTGCATTATATACATCTATTCCTTCATCTCTCGATTGAACTACATGTTCAAACATTTGATCATAATTTGTTGTAACAATTTTTATATCATCCCGACAATTAAATAAATCAACAATAGCCTCATGCAGTTTATTGTGATCTAAACAAGTGCCAGATAGTATTTCCGCAGCTAGTCCTCTTACATCAATTCCTTGTGCTTCTAAAGCGCCCAAAAACACTTCGCACAAATCATTTTTTCCTAATGTCTTGCCAGTGTCCTCAGCAATCATTTCTGTAAGAGTTTCAAAATTTGGTAATGAGGTAGGCTTGTCAACCGATGCACCTGCGCCAGCAAATACAACAAGTTTTCCATTTTTTATTGATTCAACTATTTCATTAGGAAAATCAATTCCATTAAAATACACTGTAAAATCCCCCGATTCATTTAGGCATAAGTGCCCAACCACATTCAGGTCAGGCACTTCTCGCCAAAATTACCTTTGTTATTATCCGCATTACTTATATCAGCATTACTTATATCTCCAGTTTAAGTAATCAGACTTTTATTATGCCATCATCTCTGAATTTTCTTTAATCTGCGCAATTATATCTAACAGTTCTCGCGCAGTAGACATGTCATCCTTAAACAACATTGTTATACTTCCAACAGACTTAAATGGTTCCTGTTGAAGAGCTGAGTTATCTTCAATATTTCCATTCTTAACAATGTAATCAACAATTAATCTTACGAATCTAATCTGGTTTACATTTAAATGTTCATCAGAAAGGAATTTGCTAAATGCCTCATTTACAGCATCCCTGTCTACGCCTACAATCTGACGCACCAAGCGTCCTATAGGTTTATCACCATATTCCTTCTGATAATCCTCTTTTGTACCAAGTTCTTTCCAAAGAATGCGTTCTAATTCCTTCATGTCGTGTTCTGTAAGACGTTTATTATTACGCAACTTATAGACTGAAAGATTATCAGCATGTTCTTTTAGATAGAACTCAACCTTCTTCTTATAGTTTTCCATGCCAATACCAGGATCAATTGGATTACCACCAGTTGGCTCTGTTATGACGTCTGGAAAATCTACATAGTATACTTTTCGTTTTTTTCTTTCAATGTACTGTAACAGATCTCGCAAAGCTTTTCGTACATCATTTAACTCAAGGATATTTGTGTTGTCCCAGAATTCCTGAGTCTGAACTTTTTCGATAGTTTCACGCTGCATCTTAACTTGCGGAATCGTATACATGCGTGAAAGAATCTCAGCTGTATATACTACTGTTCTAACAGCTTGCTGAATGTTCTTACTCTGCAGCATTCCCAAATCAATGCTATAAATCAGATAATCAAAGCGTTTTGCCAATTCATTATCGGATTCCGGTTTAACTAATGGAGCAATATGCTCTTTTATATCTGAGATTTCTTTAGTTTCAAGATTCTGCCATGTGAGAGCACGTCTAAAATCTTCCACATATCTCAGATGCCTTTTTACTGCAAAGCTATCATCATTTAGCTTAATAACCAACTCACGCAAATCCTCTACTGTCTCGTCTCTGTATGTGACATAATCATCGTCAGTCGTGAAAGTAGCTGCTTGGAGTTCCCTGCAAATCTGAGCTCGCGTGTTATATATTTTTTCACTCAAACTTGCCTGTATGCCGTTTTCTGCACCATTCTTATTTACTCTGAAGAACTCAAAATTATTACAGAAATCGAAAATCAAAAATCTCTCTTTATCAATTCCTTCCCCAAGCAAATTAGGACATAATCTTGTTCCTCTACCAATCATCTGCCAAAATTTTGAATAGCTTCTAACTTTTTTGAAGAACACAAGATTAAGAATCTCCGGGATATCAATACCAGTATCGAGCATATCAACTGATACAGCTATCTGCGGCATCTTCTCACTGGTGCTGAAATCATCAATTAATGAATCAACATACTTAATTGAGTAATCTATCTGTTTAATAAAATCTCCACCGTATTCTGGGAATATTTTATTAAATCTCTCGACAATAGCCTTTGCATGCAAACTGTTCTTGGCAAAAATGATAGTCTTACCAAGTTTATCTCCGCCTTCTATTTTCAGTCCTTTTTCCATTAATTCCTGAAGAACCGTATCGATTGTATCTGCATTAAATAACCATGTATTTATAGCTTCACTAGAAATATCATTTCCTATAGTATCATCGTCCTCAAAGGTTTCTTCATACTGTTCCTTGTCCTCATCGCTCAGCTGATCATAATGAATACCATCTTCCATAATCTGAGACGTATATTCTAAAGTTGAATAATTCACAAGGTAATGCTCTTCAACGGCCTTTTCTAACTCATACGCAAATGTTGGAACCCCACGCTCTAAGTCAAAAATGCCGTAAGTATTCTTATCTATTTCATTCTTTGGAGTAGCAGTCATTCCGAGAAGCATTGCATCAAAATATTCGAAAATCTCCTGGTATTTTCTATATATTGATCTATGTACTTCATCACAAATAATTAAATCAAAATGACCTGGTCCAAATAATCTTTCTCCAAACTTGTTCTTCTTTTCATCAATCGCATTCATCATTGTTGGATACGTTGAGAAAATCATGCGGCAGCTTTCTGGATCATCTTTGTTATCAAGAAGATTACAGCAAGATAAATCCTCTAATAAATGGGTATAGTTATTCTTTGCTTGCTTTACTAGAGCTGTACGATCTGCCAAGAATAAAATATTCTTAACGTAGTTATGTCTACGTAAAACATCAACAATGCTGATACTAACACGAGTTTTACCTGAACCTGTAGCCTGTACAATTAACATCTTGCGATGCTTTTTCATAATAGCATCGCAAACAGCTGTAACCGCCTCTTTCTGATAAGGGCGGTTTGTTATATCATCACTTATTTCAATTCGATCTAGTGGAATTCTTTGCTTTCTTCTATCAACTTCCAGCTGCAATTCATCCGGTGTAAAAAAACCAGATACTTCACGTTTTGGATAACCTATTACATCATTTTCATAGTAAAATTCAAAACCATTAGTCGTAAAGATAAGCGGACGCTGATTATACTGATTCTGTAAACAATCAGCATAGAGCTTAGCCTGCTGGCTTCCCACTATTGGATCAACTGAAGCCTTCTTAGCTTCCACTACAGCTAAAGGCATACAGTTCTTTCCCCAAAGAACATAATCTACAAATCCTGTACCTGATGGATTAGGCATTCCTGTAACAGGTTCCTCAATTGTACAATTAGAACCAATACTCCATCCTGCTTCCTTAAGAGCAACATCAATAAACTTCTTTCTCGTTTCTGCTTCACTAATCTTATCAATGTGATACTCTCGTTTTTGGACATTTGATTTACGTTCATTCGCCATCTTACGGCGTAATTCGGCATTTTCTTTAAGAACATCTTCAAGCTTTTTGTCTTTGCTGCTTAAGTCCTCATAAAGTGCTCTTAGCTCATCAGCCTTAACACGCTTTTCATCTCCAGATGCTAATATGCTTTCATCAAATGATTTTTCCTCATACTCTTCTGAATAGGAATAATCAATCCAATCGCAGAATTCATATAAATCCCTTAATGCTATAATTGCATCATCTCGTTTAATATTGCTATTAGTATGAACAGCAACATTTCCCAGATGTATAGTAAACTTAAGCATAGGGAACAGCCTTGGCTCAATGATACTTCTGAACGTATCTTCATGAATCAAGCTAGAAATGTTATCCTGATATGGAAGACGTAATTCTGCATCATAGGAATATACAAAACGCACAGCTAATTCAAGCGCTCTTCTTGCGAGAATGGCACATGTAGCTGGTGAAATAGAAAGGCTCTTCTCTGCTTCGATAGCTTGTGCTGCAAAGTCCTTATATTCTTTTTTCGATAATAAATAATCAAAATTTGTCTCCATAAAAACCCCATCCCTTCATACACCAACCTCATAAAGTAATGCCATAGTGGTTTTAACAATCAATCTATTATTTTCTTGCATCCATCTGTTTTATATCATGTGCCAAAATCTTACTTACCTTCTTCATCGTTTCTTTGGCTTCTTTCCAGTTATTTTCCTTTACAAGATCGAATAACTGATCCAATAATTCCCATTGTTCTTCATCTATATAAGCATAAAGTCTTTGAATGCTAGCTCCTGCATCTGTGACATTTTCTACTTGTGCGTATGAAATACATGCTCCGACTTTCTGAAAAAAATCTTCATATGCATTCAATCTTCTATCAGTAACTTTGCTTTTATCGTCTAGCTTTCTAAGTTTCAACTGAAATTGATTATTCGCTATTTGTGAAAACACAGGGACTAAAACTGATAGTATTAAAGTTATCGCAATTGCAATCCATGGTGCTATGGTAATATAATCCATAAATCTCCCTCATCATCCAAAATATTCTTGCATCAAGCTATCAAATATTTTTTGAGTTTCCTCTAGTGACTTTTGCACTACAACTTTTGATTTGTCGACTTGTTTAGCAAAAGCAATAAACTCTTTTTGTAATTCAAGCGGAGGCAATACTTGCCTGTACGCTTTCATTATTGCTGTATTCAAATTAGGCTGAGTTCCAGCTGGAGCTATTGCTCTAAAATGTTCTGTCATCTGATTTAACGCTTGTAACAAAAATACTTTATCAAGTCTTTCATCAATATCTTCCATTGCAAGCCATCCATCATGAATGCATCCGTCAAAAGTAATGATTCTAGCAAACCCGAGTGATACTCCACAGTTTGCAAAAATCAAGCTACCAGCTTTAACCAATCTACTTTTCTTTACTCCTTCTTGTATAATATGCTCCTTTGTTGAATTTAGATATATGTTATCTCCATCAGTCGCATCACCAATCTTAATCCAAGGAACATCTCCACCCAAAAATTGTTCAATAGGCCTTGGAGATCCGCCTCTAACAATAGTGCATAAGTTTCCAAGTGGCTCAATATCCCAACCTTTATCATTAATATTTATATCTCCAAAGAGTTCGACAAATCGGGCTTTGATGAGCTCATCCAATTCATCTATTTCTTTCTGACGCTTCTGAATAATCCCATTTAGCTTATCAAGAACAGTTACTATCTTCTCCTGTTCTTTTATATTTCTAATATCTATACTGACATTCTTTAAATATCGTGCTGAAATATTTGGCTGTGCTCCACCAACACCATCACTAATGAACTTCTGCTTTTTGCTTCTAAGAAAAAAATATAAATACTCGGGAAGCACCTCTTCACATGGCTTAAAAGCTGCACATGCCTGATTTGTACAAGCATCAAATTTCAGTATAGATGTTGCTCCAATGGTCGCCCCATACATAGCAATAAGTACAGTCCCGGACGGATACATTTTAGCCGAAGAATTATTTAATCCCTCTTCCGAAATGCAATCTTCAACTGAATATAAGTATTCATCTTTTAAGTCTCCAGTTTTTACCCACGGAATATTTCCATCATAATACTCTGGATGTGACTTGGATGGTGTACCCCCTGATCCAATCTCAAATATCTCACCTAGTGTCTTCATCTATCATCCCTACAAATCTCAATTAGTATTTTTTTCTAACTGAATTAATTAATGCTTTATTTTTTTGCTTGAAAATATCTAACTTTTTATCCAATTCGATTGGATCAGTTTGTGAAACAAAATCTTTCCAAGCTTCATCTAATTCTTTATATTCTTTTTCAAATTTCTTTAGATCATATTCATATGTATCATATATATTAATAATCTCAACCCATTTTGCCATCACATTGTCTTTTAAAAGCTGAATTATTTTGCTACTGTCGTTTATCTTATTAATTTGAATCGTAGCATTTACCTGAATCATTGCTTTATTAAGCTTTACTAACTCTTCAAAAAAATTCTTTACAGTTGAGGAATGTAACTCGTCCTTTCTCTCAGCGCTTTTAAATTTTATATCAAGCCATTTTCCAAAAATAGCTAATGCCACTCCATTTCCAATGATTTCCACAACTACTTGAATCCATTCTTTTGTCTCCATTGCTTCACCTCGTAAAATATTTTCAGTCTGCTCTATACTATCTTTACAAATCTCAATTTGTTTTTTATAAATTCAAGAGCCTTTTCAGTTCTGCCAACTCACTTTGGATTTCATTTTCGATAGACTCAATCTTTCCAATGATTACATCTGTTGGCTCATATTCAACCTTCTCATAAACAACTTCTTTATACTTGTTAATAGACAAGTCATAATCATTACTTATAATCTCATCTACTGGAACAAAAAAGCTTTGCTCAGTACGTTTTCGATCCTTCTCAGAATCCATGTTATTGAAACGCTCAATAATATCAGGAATATCATTATTCTGTATTTCCTGACGCTTATCGTCTAAGCTATATCCATCTGCCTTCATATCATAGAACCAAACATTATCTGTTCCGCCTGTTCCCGTCTTAGTAAAAATAAGAATCGCAGTAGATACTCCGGCATATGGTTTAAAAACACCACTAGGCATAGAAATAACCGCATCCAACTTATTATTCTCGATTATTTCCTTCCGAATCTGCTTATGAGCCTTACTAGAGCCAAATAATACTCCATCCGGAACAATAACAGCTGCTCTTCCACCTTTTTTCAGAATTCGAAGGAATAAAGCCAAGAAAAGCAATTCTGTCTTCTTAGTCTTTGTTACTTTTAAAAGATCTGCCGATACCGCTTCATAATCTAAGCTTCCCTTAAATGGAGGATTTGCAAGGACTAAAGAATACTTTTCAAAATCAGTATTCTGCTCAGACAAACTATCTCGATAAGAAATGTTAGGATTCTCTACTCCATGAAGTAGCATATTCATTGCACCAATACGAAGCATTGTTCTATCCATATCATTTCCATAGAACATATCATTATTGAAATGATCTCTCTTCTTTGCATCCAAGAACATATCTGCATGATTATTACGTAAATATGTTTGAGCAGCAATCAAGAATCCAGCTGATCCCATGGCCGGATCTATAATAAGATCATCTGGCTGCGGTTTAGTCAGTTCAACCATCATTTCGATAATATGTCTTGGAGTTCTAAACTGTCCGTTTGTACCAGCTGTAGCAACCTTTGAGAGCAAATACTCATAAAGATCGCCCTTTGTATCTTCATCTCCTAACTCTAACTGATCTATTCCATCAACAATTTTGGTTAACATAGCAGCTGTAGGGACCTTAAAAATCGCATCTCCCATATATCTAGCGTAAGCAGAATCACCATCTTGATGGAGATTCTTGATGAATGGGAACACACCATTCGCTACAACTTCATACATCTCATCTGCAGACCCAAGGTTTTTAAACTTACTCCATCTATAATTCTGGCAATCCCCTGGAAACATTGATTCAAATGGAACATTTAAGAAATTTGCTTCATTTTCCTTGGTTGTCTCAACGTCATCCAACTGCTTGATAAATAAAAAATATGTAAATTGTTCAATTACATCTAATGGATTAGTAATACCACCCGTCCAAAAGGTCTCCCATATTTTATCAATTTTGTTTTTTAATTCGCCTGTAATCATGTAATACTCTCCTAAATAATATGTTTATCCAAAATACTCTTGCATTAAGCTATCGAATAGTTTTTGAGTCTCATCTAATGACTTTTGAACTGCAACTTTTGATTTGTCGACCTGTTTTACAAAATCCCCGAATTGTTTCTGTAAATCTAATGGTGGCACCGGAATAATAAGTGTACCTAAAATCTGCTGATTTAAGTTTTGTATATTAGCACCTCTACCAGTCATCTTTTTTCTTATAGAATCAGCCTTCAAAACTCTGAGAAGATATGGAATTGTAATACCATCATCATGTTTTCTATACCTAATACAAAATCCGCTAAATGTTGTAGGTATATTCCCTGGATAAACAGCTACGCTTCTACCAACCAATGCTTTATTACCATTAGATCTTACAAATACAATGTCATCATCCCTTAACAAATATTCCTCTGAAGGCATCTCATTCAAAGAAACTGTTGGTAATAATTCCGTATTTGTAATAACTGAGTAATCTTTAAAGTCTCCTACACCTAAACAGTTTAGTACTACTCCACTATCCTCATAATGAAAATTCATTCCATTCTTGCAACTACCCATATCAAGAAATGGGCAAGTCTTCCAGCCTTTTTCATTCAAAACTGGATCTCCAAAGAGCTCGACAAATCGGGCTTTGATGAGTTCGTCTAAAAATTCTAATTCATTTTTCCTACAATTAATTAATTGCTTTGTTCTTTGTAGAATATCAAGTATTTCTTCTTGTTTATCAAGTGAAGGACAATTAATCTTCATAGCACAAAACTCAGTATCAGTAATACTCCTTCTTCGCGCCGTTGTCCCTCTAAGTTTTGATTTATAATATTCAATACTTCTAGGTGACCTAAGTGCATATTCTAAATACACGGGTGCAACCTTTTCAGTATCTACATCCCATATTTTATATGCTGGACTAACAATGCCTTCATCAGTTAATTCTTGAACAGCTAAAACTCCTTCATCTATTGGAAAGCTTTCCACTAGTTGATGTCTACTAACAACTTGATAATTCGATTGATCTACAGATGCTATCTGTTTCTTAAATCTATCATTCTGGAATACAAGTCCATCATGCATAGTCATTGATAATACTGGATATTCACCATCACCACATCTCTTTGTCTTCGCTTTTGTAATAAGCTGACCTACTTCAATTTCCATCTATCATCCCTACAAATCTCAATTTATTATCTCTGCAATATCATTGAGCTGACATTTAAATTCTTTACAAATCTTTTCCAAAACTTCCATTTGGACATTCTCGCCCTTCTCAAGCTTCGCAATAGTTGCGTAGCTAATGCCTGCTTTTTCTATTAAATCTTTACGCTTCATTTTCTTGTCACGCATTAAATTAAATAGTTTCTGATATGATACTGCCATAAAATGTTTCCTCCTCACTGTTTAAACAGTGAACAAATACACTAAACACGCTAATTTAAAGTATATCACAACACCATAAAATTGTCCGATAAAATTCTCCTGTTCGCAAGAATTATATCCTAAAAATGACAGTGGCAAAATACTCATTTTTAGAAATTTTTGTAATTTCATATTATTGTAAAAAGCCATTCACAATATGTATCCTAAAAAAGAATTCTATCTGTAATCTTTCATAACAGTTAACTCTTCTCACACAATTATATGTTATTTTCAAAATAACTCATTAACAACTATCAGAGGTGAGGTATATATGAATAAAAAGACTTTATCTTTTCTTTTCATCACAGCCATATGCATATTATGTGGATGTTCATCTGGAGTTACTGTAGAACGCATGAATGATTGGTCGTTCCAATACAATGAAGATACAAACGACTATAGCCTTTTCTTTGGACTAGAGGATGTATTCAAAAATGAAACTTCAGCTGCTTGCACAGTCGAAATAAGAATAGAAAATGACAACGAAGAAACTGTATATATTGGAATAAAGGAAATAACCACTAATGACTTTGGTACATACACAAGCGATGCAGAGGGAAAGCAATTTCTAGCTAATGTAAGAATCGATGAAGAAGAAATAACCCCAGGCTCTACCGATTCGGGAACAGTGCACTTTACAGTAACCGGGGAGTACTTTTCATTTAGCGAAGCAGATTGCACAGCATATGCATGCCTTCCACTAAAAGAAACTACTTTAATAGTTAATGATCTTCCAATCGAGGTAGTTCAAAAAGGAATATTTGGTGGAATTGAAGGAAAATATACCATTACTGATGTATCGTATTATGTTGATACAAGCTTTTCTGACGCTACAATGCTTATAGTTATATCTGGAGAAAAAACCAGCGGTAATAGCAGTACATATTCCTATGATAAATTTAGCTACAAACTATACGATAGCGAAGAATACCTAGTTGATTCCGGTCAAGTTCTTATTGGCACTGGTCTAGACGCTGGTGATAAGTTCAAAAGCGAAGACACTTATATTTACGGCATTACTCCAGGTGAAACATACACACTGGTATTAACAGATTTTGAATGGTAAAGAACAGTAGATAATAAACCTGTATGACAGGCACTTACTTTTGAAGGCAAAGAAAAGAGCAAGTTATCCTTGCTCTTTTTTACTTATATTCAATGATACGTTATAACAATCTTTGCATCTTTTTCAAAATAATCTGAATCATAAAATGCAGAAGAACCATTAATTGATACATTTTCAACAGTATCTTTCTTTTTCGTTTTACTGAACCAACTAGCATCATTTAAATCAACCAATTCTATATTTGTAAATCCTGCACTTTCAAGTTGCTTTTGTACTGAAAGATAGTTTTTTTCCTCATAATCATAATAATCTCCTGCACTAATCTTTCCCTCACTTTTTGCAATATCTGCTGCCTTTTGCTCCTGTATATCGCTATAATACCCGTATAAAAAGATTCCTGCATAGAAAATAATAAATCCAATTACCCAATACCAGCCTGAACGATGTTCATATCGTGCTTTCTTTTCTTCTGTTTTAGCGCGAATCACCTCAGCATCATTAATTGTCCTTTTAGTATAATTGTAATTGTACGTATACGACCCTTTTTCTTCATCTAAAAATACTTGTGATCCACAATATGGACAAAATAAATATTCTTGTTTCTTTGTAGCAATTTTTATATTTGCTTTACAATTAGGGCAGTTTAAAACACTTGTTTTCAATATTATCAACCTCCAATAGATTCATGTAAAAATAATTATATCAAGACTTTGTGTTAAAAATCTGATAACAATTAAAGATTAACATTATCGATACATTATGAATCTAGTATTAATCTAAATAAGTTCAAATAATTAAGTGTAATGGTGCTTTAAATTATACGATGATTCTTTTATCATCTATATACTTCCACTCCATAAATCCGCAATTCTGCGCCGACTTATATACCGGAAGTATCACTTTTTCAAGTTCCTCTTTAAATTGACCATACTTAATTTCAGTATCGTATATACGATATCTAACATCCTCGTCATTAAAATGTTTATTTGCACATTTTTCAAATTCCTTGCGTACTCTATCGTATTTACGCATCACGATATACGACTTATATTCCATTCGAACTAGCGCATCAAAATACGTATCCCAATCCGGTAGATTATTACTTTTGGTACTATTAATACTCTTAGTAGTCGGATGCAAATTCCACATCTCATCGTGAGCCACATAAGACCAAGGCACAAAATGATCTATAGATATATCATTTGGAGTCAATATTGTCTTACCATATATCTCTTCCACAGGCTCTGGCGATACAGTCAGAATCAACTTCCAGTATTTCTTCACGTCATCCAATTTACGTTCCTGAGGTGGGTACAGCTTGTCAGCAATACCTGGCACATTCGGATTTCTTCTTTGTAAATATAGAATCATGTTGTACTCAAGCCAGCCTCGAATAATCTCCTGATTCTTCACAAAGTAATTAACCCATTCATCCTTCACAATGATTTTGGATGACAGGCCATTTAACCCTAGGAAGTAATACATGATGCCGCTGTGATTATTAATATTTTCAATAAGTGTATCTTTTGGAACATCCCAAGCTTTTCCCTTTATTCCAGGAACAAAAGGTGCTTGTAAACGATAAGGAACATTTAATATCAATGTTCTCTTCTTTGAATTTATTTCTTTATCCTGCGTCTCAGATAAATATGCGATAAGTTCAGGCTTTTTGATATTTGAAGTAAAGCTTGGATTCTTATCTTTTATGAGATTGACCAGACTTTCTAATGTATCCTTTGGTCCAAGGTTCAGATGATACTCTGTAACCATGTACCAAGCACTAGCAATCATGTCGTCTACCAGTTCTTCAAAAGCTATTTCTGTATGGCCCGCAACCACTTTTTCAAGAATAGCCTTAAACCAAAAGAACTTATAGCACTCGCTTGTATTATCAAAAAGTCGGCTCAGATATTCGATATGAAGTTCATCAGAATATGGCAGATTCATCATTGGTTCCCCTCCCAATAAATACGTTCTTTAAAAGCTCCGCGCTTATCAGACTTCTCCTTGCGTACTTGCTCAAGCTCCTCCAAAGAATGTCCTCTGGCTTCACATATTGCATAAAGCACTTCCAGCACATCAGCCATTTCCTCTATGGATTTGTCAGCCTGATATTCTGCCACTTCTTCATTTAGTTTTTTATCCAATTCCTGCAAGTAATCCTCTTCTGATAAAGTCCTAATTATTGGACTCTTTCCATCAGCCTGGATTATCCGTGGAATCTTATCCCTTACTAACTTTCCCACTATTATTCTCCCTGGGTAATATAACCCCAAACTAGAATAATTATACCATATAATTTTTCTTTTAGGGCAAAGAAAAAGACTGTCTTTCGACAGTCCTTTATATTTCATAAAAGCCATGAAATATAAACTAAATAGGCACCTTTACATTTTATTATTTTTCAGAATTATCCTTCTGTGATAGCACTTTGATTATTCTTATTTTATCAATTACAAAAATAAATCCATATATAACGATAAAAAATAAGATTAAAAATTTAACAACATCAAGAGGCGTAGAAAAACTAGTAAACTTATTTAATTTAAAATTCCATATAGCTAAAACGGAAGACACAAAATATAGTAATATTGCAAATACATTTTTTACTACCTTTAGATTTTTAATCATCTTTGTTTTATTCTCTAAATTTATAATAACAAGGGGCATAAGCGAACAAATAAAAACAAACATATAAACACATGCCATAGAAACAGCAATATTACATACTCCGTACAATAATAATGACGATACAGTTTTAATTATTCCTCTAATAATCTCAAATGTAAAAATCAAAAAATACGTCATTATAGTAAGTCCCCTAAGATATAAGTCAGAATAATGAATATCCTTATCATATTTCTTCATGAAGGATTTAAACTTATCAATTTGTTTTTCATTTGAAAATATTAACGCCATCATGTATACAACAGCAAAAAGTATATATATGTATAATTTGTTTTCATAATCATTTTTTAATAAAATCAAAACACTAGGCACATATATAACAAGTAATAAGTTTTTGATAAGATCCCACAAAGCATGAAAATTTAGCTTTATCTCAAAATCACTTCTATGATTAAAAACTATTTCTTTTGTCTCCTCTATAGAAAATACAGTTGGAGGGGAATTCCATATTTGTCGCTTTTTTTCTTCAACGAAAGCATTATCTCCATGTTTTGCACATATTTCTTTAATTATACCCTCAACAGCAATTGCATCCAAATTACACATTACGTCATTTTCTTCTAGACATTTTATTAAATCTTTACATAAAACATGCAATGATACAATTTGATATAAACTATAATCATAACAATTAATCTCTTGAAGTCTTTGTGGAAATTCCACATCAGGAATATCTTCGTAATTATTATCTTCACCGTATATACGAATTAAATAATCTTTTCGTTCATCATCAATCTTATCTTTTTTTGTAATAAAATAATTGAACTCTACACGTGAAACTAAATAATTAATTGCTCTTTCAAAATCTTTTCTATCAACATACGATAATTCTTTAGGTATAGGCTCTGAATACAAATAGTTTTCATTCATCACAAAATATTTTGAGGAAGACTTCTTGTTTTTTTTCATCTCACACTCAGTGATTTTTTCGACAAAATATAATTTAATTACTAGTCCATCACCTTCTATAACCTCAATTATATATTGCCCTTTACTTATTTTGTCTTTGTACTCCATCCCCAAAGATATTTCTTTACGTACTTCCTCCTTATAATCTACTTCTAAGCACGTGGCAATTAAGCCTTTCTTTTTTCCAGCCATATATTTCTCTCCTTACTTTATAATTAGTATATCGTATATACGATATACTACCTTCTGCTTTTATAATTAGCAACTTGTTTTTACCGTATATACGAATTAGAGGTGTTTATAATTGAAAATAATACCATATCATTAAACTTTGAAATCATTTCGAGCATACCATATAATATGCATAAATACAGGTATATATATTTATATGAATTGGAGGTATCCCATGAAAAAATTAGACTTAGAAAAACGATATGCAGAAGCTAAAAATCAAAAGAATTTAAAGAAAATCTCAAAAGAAAAAATACGAAGTATTGTAGAAAAATGTTTAACTGAAGGAAATATAGATGGAAATATATCTATTATAAATATAAAATCTGATGAATTTAAAAATTTAACAATTGAACGAATTAATAATCGTTGGGCTAGCTGTATTTTCATCCTTCCTAATGTTTCAAGCCTCAAATGCTTGAATTATAGGTATTTTTTCTTCCTTTATAACCTCAAATCAAGAGCAAAATTGCATGAACAGTCATTGTATCTGGTACTGAATAGCTAATTTTAGGTACACTTCATAAAGCATCCTGATTTTTCTTTATGAAGGCGTTTATTCCTCTGTTAGCTATGATAGTGAACCTTCCGTGTCTATAGGGATCGTGTCCCAACTTCCTTCGTCCCACCTGTTCATACACTGAGTGCCAGCCAAGCTATTTACCAGGGTCTATGCCCCACGGAGAAAACTCCTGCCAGCTACAGCTCTTGTTTGTCTTTGATTAATACCGACCTTC